>OZ247428.1:3737500-3747836 GCA_965232845.1 Dehalococcoidia bacterium | reverse complement strand
GAGAAGGCTGGATATCCCCGCAGCCGCCGGAGCACCGCACCGGCAAGAAGGTTGCAGTGGTTGGATCGGGACCTGCCGGTCTGGCCGCCGCCCAACAGATCAATAGAGCAGGGCACTGGGTCACGGTCCTTGAACGCGCAGATTATATTGGCGGTCTGCTGATGCTGGGCATCCCCGACTTCAAACTCGACAAGCACGTGGTAAACCGCCGCGTACAGCTGATGGCCGACGAGGGGATCGAGTTCAGGACTGGCGTTAACGTCGGGGTCGACTATCCGGTCAAGGATTTGCTGGAAGAGTACGACGCCGTTTGCCTGACCGGCGGCTCCACCCATGCCCGGGACCTGCCAGTGCCAGGACGTGAGCTAGATGGCATTCACCTGGCAATGGATTATCTGCCCCAGCAGAACAAGCTGCTGGCCGGCGAGGAAATAGATCCAGCCTCACACATTTCCGCAGAAGGCAAGCGAGTGGTCATATTGGGCGGTGGCGACACCGGCGCCGACTGCCTGGGCACGGCCCACCGACAGGGTGCGGAGGTCGTCTACCAGTTCGAGTTACTCCCTGAACCGCCAGAGGAGCGGCCTGCCAACAATCCCTGGCCCCAGTGGCCCATGATCCTCCGCTCGTCAGCGGCCCATGAAGAAGGCGGTATTCGCGACTACAACATCCTCACCAAGTCATTCTCCGGCGGCGATGGACAGGTGAAAAAGCTCCATGCCGTCCGCGTGGAGTGGACCGCAGGCGAGGATGGCCGCTTCAACATGAACGAAGTGCCCGGCAGCGAGATGGAAGTTGAAACAGACCTGGTACTGCTGGCGATGGGCTTCCTTCACCCGGAGCATGAGGGCATGCTGACCGACCTGGGTGTGGAACTTGACCCCCGGGGCAACGTGAAAGTGGACGAAAACAAAATGACCAGCATCCCCGGCGTATTCGCTGGCGGCGACATGGCCCGGGGTCAATCCCTGGTAGTCTGGGCCATCGCTGAAGGCCGCGAAGTAGCCCGGGGCGTCGACCAGTACCTGGTGGGCAGCAGCAAGCTGCCGCGGTCGATGCCGACCAGTTAGATACACTCCTTTGGTTTCCGACAAGTAAGAAGGGGCGCCGAATCCGGCGCCCCTGATCATTTTAATACTTGACCCTTTCAATCCTGCCTTGTCATTCTCGGGTTACGCTCCTGCCGCCGCCTCGACCAGGTCCGAGTAGCGGGACAGGTATTCCTGCACGTCCAGCACCTGGATGGTGTTGGTGGTACCGGAGACACCGGTGAGGTTTCCATGGACTATCGTCACAACGTCCGACTCGTTGACCAAGCCGGTGGACAAGGCACGGCCGATGAGCATGGCTACCAACTTGGAAATGTCCTGCTCCGGCGGTATCACGCCGCTGGGATGCAGCCCCCAGCCAAGGCATAATCTCCTCAATGTCTCTTCTTCGTGGGCGAAAACGATTATGTCTCCCTCCGGCCTGTAGCGGGAGACCTCGTAAGCGGCCCGTCCGGTGCTGGTTACAACGATGGGCTTGGAATGCAACTCCTGAGCCAGTCGACTGGCCCCGGCGGCAATGGCCTGGGTGCGGTCCCGCGACCGGAAGTCCTTATAGTAGGGGTAAATTTTCTCAGCCTCGCGGATTGTAATGTCGGCCACCTGGACCGCTTCGACAGGATAGGCTCCCACAGCTATCTCGTCCGAAAGCAGGATGGAATCGCAGCCGTCCAGCACCGCGTTGCTGATGTCGGACACCTCGGCGCGGGTCGGGGTAGGCGATACTACCATTGACCGCAGCATCTGGGTGGCGATGCAAGAGCACTTGGCAGCCTCGTTGGCCTTGCGGACAATCTCCTTCTGCACCAGGGGCACCCGTTCCATGGGAATTTCCACCCCCAGGTCACCGCGAGCCACCATCACCCCGTCCACTTCCTGCAGGATTTCGTCCAGGTTGTCGATACCCTCACTTCGCTCAAGCTTGGCCATAACCGGCGCCTGGCTGCCAATGCTCTGCAGGAAAGCCTTGGCTTCCCGGACGTCGTGGCCGGTACGCACAAAGGAAACGGCGACCCAGTCCACCTTCTGCTCCACTCCAAACCGGAGGGCTGCCTTGTCGTCATCAGTCAACACCGGCATGTCTATGGAAACGCCGGGGAGATTCACCCCTTTGTAAGAGGAAATTGTGCCCCCGTTCCTCACCCGTGTCCTGACCTGGAGGCCATTGGTTTCCAGCACTTCCAGGCATACGATACCGTCGGAAATGAAGACCAGGTTGTTTTCGCGCAGGTTCCGCAGCACGCCCGGTTCGGGGAAGGGGATAACGGAGGGGTCGTCGGAGGCCTCATCCGCCGTCAGCAGATATTCGTCGCCGTGGTTGAGGCTGAGAACGTGGTCCATGTTGCCCAGGCGCAGCTTTACGCCACCCAGGTCCTGAAGAATGGCGACCTGCCTGCCATGCTTTTCAGACAGCCGTCGCACGTTGTGGATCACTTCCTCGTGTTCCGGAAAGGTGCCGTGGGAAAAATTGAGCCTGGCACAGTCCATGCCGGCCAGGATCAACTTTTCCAGCGTTTCCAGGTCCCGGGAAACCGGGCCTATGGTTGCGATGATTTTCGTCTTTTTCATAGTGGTTTCCCTCAAAACCCCGGCGTCTGTTATTCGCGGTTGGCGTAGTAGGAGTCGGTAGCGCGCTGCAAGCCGGCTACCCGGTTAGCCTGCAGGGCATCCTTGCGCTGGGAGGCCCACTGGTTGGAGGTCTGAATGCCCACCAGGCTGCCCTGGAAGTGGGGCATCACGTAGCGGGCCAGCAGTTCGTAGCTGTGCATGATCTTCTCACGGGGCGCCCAGTCTTCCACCCGTATCATGAAGCTGCCAAAGCCGCCACTGATTTCCTGCAGCCGCTCAATTCCCGCGATGCAGTCGTCCGGCGTCCCTACGATCCACTGGTTGTGCTCCACCATGAAATCTACAATCTGGTCCTGGGGGACGTTCGGCACCTCGTTGCCAAGGGTGTTGCCAAAGTATTCGGTCACCAATCGACCACTACCCACCCGGATGTCTTTGAAGGCTTCTTTCTTGCTTTCGGCCAAGTGCAGGCCCACTACCAGACCCCAGTCCTCACGGTGGACCTCCTTGCCGTGTTCCGCCGCGGAATCTTCGGCAATGGACCACAGTTCCTTGAGGCTGGTGGACCGGACGGTATCACGGGGGATGCTCATGGAAAGCACAGCCGCGCCGTGCTTGCCGGCCAGGGTAACGCCCGCCGGCGACTGCACCGACGCGACGGCGACGGGCAGATGAGGCTGCTGGTAGGGACGCAGTTGCAGGACGGCTTCGTTCAGCTCGAACCAGTCGCTCTTGTAGGTCAGTGGCTCCGTTTCGTTGAACAGGCGCAGGATGATGCCCAGGGACTCGTCCATCATCTCCCGCTGGCGAGACGCGTCAATGCCCAGCATCAGGGCATCGGAAGCAAGGGCCCCCGGGCCAACACCCAGGATAACGCGGCCGCGGGTCAGGTGGTCCAGCAGCACCATGCGGTTGGCAACCATCAGGGGATGATGGTATGGCAGGCTGATAACGCCGGTGCCCAGCCGGATATTGCGGGTACGCTCGGCGGCAGTGGCGATGAAGACCTCGGGAGAGGCGATGGTCTCCCAGCCTGCTGAATGGTGTTCGCCAATGTAGGCTTCGTCAAAGCCCAAAGTGTCCAGCCACTGCAGGAGTTCCAGGTCCCGTTCCAGCGCCAGGGTAGGATTCTCCCCGACTCGATGGAAGGGGGCCATGAAAACGCCAAACTTCATTCGTTGCGAGTTGCCGTTAGTTGCGCCTGCCATGCTATAGTCCTCCCTCACGTTGTACTGCCGCCGCACTGCGGCCACGGTAATTGTTTTCAGTGTGCTCTCGGCCATTCTAACACGGCACGCCCGGCCTATGGTATAGCGGCAGGTTTTCGAGTGACGTTGGTGTGCGGGGTAGCGGCAAACTGGCAAAAGTGGTATCTTGACTCCTAGCAAGGATTACAGGAAATGGGAGGAGAATTATGCCCCAGATTAAGCACATTGCTATCGCCACCAACGATGCCGAAAAGACCGCCAAGTTTTATTCCGAGGTGTTCGGCCTGCGCCAGGTAGCCAAGCTGGACAGCGGAAACGCATTAGGTTTTATGCTCAGCGACGGCAACGTCAACATGGCCATCCTGGATTTCCAGAACGACGCCGTGGCCGGTGAGCGGGGCAAGGACTGGGAAGGCATCCACCACATTGGTTTCGAGGTTGAGAGCCTGGAAGAGATCGAGGCCCGCCTGGTCGCCGCCGGATCCGATGAAATGAAGTCGGTCAACGAAGCCCTCCACGCGGGCAACACCGGCCCGCGTCACCAAAACGTGGAGACCAAGTACGAGGGCCCCAACGGAGAAATGATCGACGTTTCCCAAGTAGGCTGGATTGGCACCCGGGGGCTGGACTAGAAGCTCCATTGTCCATGAGACTCTTGTAATGAAAGCCCGGCGGAGAAACATCCACCGGGCTTTCTTACGGCATACCAGGATGCTAAATGACCTCTGAACTGTCCCTTTCCAAAAACCCCAAGTGGCCTTCAACCCAAGCCTGGTCAATTATCTCAGTTGCCGACGGTATGATGGGCAGTTGAGCTTGGCCATCCCACCAGCGGAAGTCGCCCAGTTCCTTCAGTTGCAACTCCACGGTTCCGTCTGCAGTCAGCAGGCAAACATGGTGGTGCTGGCTGGGGGTTTCGTAATCGAACAGGAAAACCGACTCCAGAACCCTTAGACCGGTCTCTTCGTCCAACTCGCGGCAGGCAGCGGTTAGCGGTGGCTCGCCTTTCTCCATGCCGCCACCGGGCAGACTCCAGTGCCTTGCGCCCCTTTCCCGTACCAATAGCAGCTTGCCATCTTTAACGACCAATAAAGTAGCACGATTACGCTTTCGACGTGGCCTGGTGTCCGGTTTGGTGCGAAGGGGACGCTCGTTATAGAGCATCATGTCCGAGGGAAAGCTGTATGGTCCCGAGTAACGCTCAACTATGCCGGCCCAATCCTGTGGTTTGGCCGCCTCTAAAGGGGCTTCAAAATGGTCTCCCCAGGACATGGTTCCAGCTTCATAAGGCTGCGAAAACACCTTTCCGCAGGAGTAGCACCTCCAATGATTCTGCCGGTGCTTTCTATGCCTGGGCAGGATATAGGCACTTCGGCAGATTGGGCAAAGCCATCGGTAAATGGCCATTGAAGCAACCTCTGAAGGCGAAACCCAAGACTGGAAGACTTTTTCCCTACGCCGGGACGAAGGCCAGCGTAGGCCGTTCGCTCTCCATATCTTGTACATCCAGGGACAGGGAAATACCAGTGCCAATGTTCTGCGGGTTGGCGGCGTCCACGCCCAGTATCAGGGCGCTGATGCGGGGCCCCTCTTCCAGGGTTACAATGCCGGAGCAATAAGGATTGTTGCGGCCATAGCCTTTTTCGCCCATGGAATTGGGCACGACGGAAATACAGGTAAAGGCGCTGAGCTGACCCCTTCCGCTAAAGGGAAACCACTCCATGTTACGGCCGTGGCAGGACTGGCACATGGGACGGGCCTCAGCCGACAGCTTCCCGCAAGCCTGGCAACGCACCCCCATGAACTGCCCTTCTTTCAGGTAGGCGTAGAAGGAAGCGGCGTTAAAGTCTCTGGTTTCAGTAGTCATGCTGCCCTATCCCCTCCGTAGAATATTAACGACACAGGTGCCGCCAGTGCCGCCCACGTTGTGGGTCAGGCCCAGTTCCAAGTCGGCATTGGGCACCTGCCGGGGCCCGGCCTCGCCGCGCAACTGGTGGAAAGTCTCGATGATCTGGGCAACGCCCGAAGCGCCCACGGGGTGCCCCTTGGCCTTGAGACCGCCGGAGGTGTTGATCGGGCGGTCGCCGGTCAGGGCGGTGCGGCCCTCGTCCACGGCCCGGGGCCCTTCTCCCGGTTCGAAGAAGCCCAAGTCTTCGGTGGCGATAATCTCAGCGATGGTAAAGCAGTCGTGGACTTCGGCAACCTGAATGTCCTGGGGGGTTACGCCGGCCATCGCATAGGCCTGGGCGGCGGCTTCCCGGGCGGCAGACAGAGAGGTCAGTTCTTCGGCATCGTGCAAAGGCCGACCCGAGGCCTGGCCCGTGCCGGCGATATGCACCGGCTTTTCGGTGAAGTTGTTGGCAATCTCTGAGGAAACCAGCAGCACGCAGGAGGCTCCGTCGGTGATGGGAGCGCAGTCATATAACCGCAGCGGCCAAGCAATCCACGGATTGGCACGGGGGTCGTTCAGGAAGTCCATTTCGTCCTGCCAATCGGGGACGGGCTGGCCCTGCTGCTCGGCACGGGTCTTGCGACGCAGCATCATGTCCATCAGGGAAGAGTTGAACTGGGCTTTGGGATTGAGAGCGCCGTTGTTGTGGTTCTTGATGCCTACCTTGAGGAGGTGGTCCAGGCTGGTCTCGTACCGGTCCATGTGGGCCTTGGCCAGGGCACCATAGATGCCGGGGAAGGTAAGGCCCGCCGGCACCTCGTACAGGCCGTCGGCAGCCGAGGCCAGCACGTCGGTTACGCCTTCGGTGGGCAGGTCGGTCATCTTTTCCACGCCTCCAACCAGCACCACGTCGTACATACCGGAGGCGATCGCCATGACACCCTCGCGAAGGGCGCTGCCGCTGCTGGCGCAGGCGTTTTCAATACGGGTGATGGGAGTAGGAGTCATGCCCAGCCAGTCGGCCAGGATGGGCGCGGTGTGGCCCTGACCCTCGAACAGGTCGGAGGAATAGTTGCCAATGTAACCGCACTCGATGTCTTCGATGTCGATGCCCTGGTCCATGTGATCGATGAGGTCCTGGAAGGCCTCGACAAAGAGGTCGCGGGTGGTCATGTCCCGAAAAGCGCCGAATCGGGACAGCCCGGCGCCGACGATGGACACGGGACGGCCCAACTGCCGCCGCTTGGCGGGTAATAGCGAAGTAGCCATGAAGGTTGCCTCCAAAGGAGTTGTGTGGTTGCCATTATCGTAGGGGGCTGGGGTTGCGTCAACGTGGGGAACACTTGGGTAGCGTCTGAAATCAGGTTGCCCATTCAATCGTCATTTCGGCAACTGACCAAATCCAGAACTTCGGTTGACCTGTCACTTTGACTTTATCCTAGGTTTTTGGATTCGGGCTCATTGTCGAAGTGAAGGACTCTTGGTATCAGGCAATGGCCCGTCTTCGAACACTTGCTGCCACTCTTTCAACATTGACCCGCACCAAGGCCGCCAATATAATTTTAATTGAAGAACCCAATAAAGAAGAGAGGTGTTGGTCTGAATTCAGCAGAAGTTGCCCAGTTGGCGGTTGAAGTGGCCTCGGAAAAGCTGGCCGAGGACATAGTGATGCTGGACCTGAAGGAACTTGCTCCCTTCACTGATTACTTTGTAATCATGTCGGGAAACTCGTCACGCCAAATCGAAGCCCTGGAAGATGACATTACTCAAGCCATGAGGGAAGCCGGTGTGCGCCGGTTTCACCGGGAAGGCACCCCCGCTTCGGGCTGGATACTGCTGGACTTCAGCGACATCATAGTCCACATCTTCGGGCCCGAAGAGCGGGAGTATTTCGACCTGGAACGCCTCTGGGCCCGGGCACCCCAGGTGGTCAGGGTCCTGTAGCTACTCGATAATCCAGGGCTCCACCGCCCGATCGTAGCTGAGAATCTCCTCTGGTCGGAAGAACAGGTTGATCTCACGCTCCGCCGACTCGGGGCTGTCCGAACCGTGCACCAGGTTACGGCCAATGTCGATTCCAAAGTCGCCCCGGATGCTGCCCGCAGGCGAATTGACCGGGTTGGTCTCACCCATAGTGTTTCGGACAATACTCACCGCGTTGTTGGCCTCCCAGACCATGGCAACCACGGGCGACGAGGTAATAAACTGGACCAACCCCCCAAAGAAGGGGCGGTCCACATGCTCACCGTAATGCTGGCGGGCCAGGGCGTCGTCCACCTGCATCAGTTTCATGCCAACCAACTGCAACCCCCGCCTCTCCAACCTATTGACCACCTCTCCGACCAGGCCCCGCTGGACCCCGTCGGGCTTTACCAATACCAGTGTGCGTTCTGCCATTTGGATATTCTTCCTTTTTCACAAAGTTTTACTTGTTCATGTTCCAGTCTGTGTGCAGAAGCAGGGCATCCAAAATGAGCGCACCTGCAATGCAACAGTGCTGCATATTTTCCTAGTTTCACCGGATACCACTTGATCCGATCCCTTGATAGCACGGTGTTTATTGCCGCACCCTGTCCCGCCGCTTGGGGCCCCCGATGGTGGGCATGCGCAGGTAATAGGGCTGCAGGGTTCCCACATCGTCGGTGACGCCCGCTTCCAGGCGCTTGCTGCCCAGTTCAGCCAGAGCCCACAAACGGGCCGCCGGGGAGTGGTCCACCACCACCGCCCGCTGTCCTAACTGCTCACGGATCAGGGAAGCTCGGGCGGGAACCGCTTCCCCGCAGAAGAGGTTTGTCCCGGCCAAAGTCGGTAGCAACTCTTCGGGGAGGCAGATCAGGTCTTCCCTGGTGCGCTGGCCGTCGGCGTCAAAGTGGGCCGAGGATACTTCATTCCGCCCGGCGTCCAGCAGGGCACAAACCGGCAAGCCGGACTGCCAGTAGGGCTGGGCTTCCGCATCCAGTGTTCCTATTCCAACCAGCGGCTTGCCCGAAGCCAAAGCCAGGCCCTTGGCGACGCTCATACCTACCCGCAGGGCGCTGAACCCGCCCGGCCCCAGTGCGACGGTGATTCCTTCAAGGTCGTTTACCGCGACACCCGCTGCGCCGAGCAGTTGCGATATGGCCGGCATCAACTCCGCAGTGTGGTTTATCGCTGACCACCACGAGCGAGAGGACACCACCCGCCCATTTTCGGCCAGGGCGACTCCCGCGTAGCGTGTGGACGTATCAATTGCCAGCAACATCAGGTCAGATTTCCCCATAATCCATAAAATCAGCCCCCGGTTGGGCAGGGGGTAGTTTGCCCAAAAGTGTAACGGGCCCTACCCCATTTACTTGTGCGAATAACTCGCCAATGCATCCAGCATTTCCTGGTAGCGAGAGGGCGCCTCGTCAATTGTGATGGTGCGGCCCACTCCGTCGGCAGCGTAATCCAGGTCTATCCACAGACAGTCCGGCGGGAATATTTCTTCAGCCTGATCCGCCCACTCAACCACGCAGGCACCGTCGCCAAAGAGTTGCTCGTCCAGGCCCAGGTCCCAGGCCTCCAGCGGATCGTTTATCCGGTAGAGGTCAAAATGATAGAGGGTGAGCCGTCCGCGGTAGCGCGTCATTATAACAAAGGTGGGACTACGGGCGTATTCGACCACTCCCAAGCCCCAGGCAATTCCCTGGGTCAGGCAAGTCTTGCCTGCGCCCAGAGGACCGGTGAGCAGGAATACATCGCCAGGCTTGGTCTGTTCTCCCAGAATGCGACCCAAGGCCTGGGTCTCCTCAGGAGTTGAAGTCCGAAAGTGCAGCCTGCGGGGCATTGGAGTCGCCACTGCCCTTACCCGAAGTGGTCCCAGCCGGCGCGGCTAACCAAAGTTTCTTCACCATTGGGACCGACCAATGTAACCTGTCCGGCCGGTCCATCGACTATTTCTCCAATGGAGGCCGCACCTTCCGGCAAATTAGGCAAGACTTCCCTCACGGTTGCCTCCGGGGCCGTGAACAAGAGCAGGTAGTCTTCACCGCCGTTAAGGGCCGGATCAAGAAAGCTATCGGGAAATGCATTCCGGAGGTATGGATGCACGGGAACCTGAGCGCCGTAGATTCGGGCCGCGAGGCCACTGGCTAGGCACAACTTTGACAGGTCATCGGCGAGGCCGTCACTCACATCCATTGCGGTCAATATACCGGATTGAGAAAGCAGTCGGCCCTCGGACACTGCCGGCAGAGGGTGCCGGTGGGCTTCCCGCAGGAACGCGGCGGCATCCTCGGCCACCGCCAGCCTCTCCAACATTAGCTTCAAGCCACCACCCGAGGAACCCAGGAAACCGGTGACGGCCACCAGGTCGCCAACCTTGGCGGTGGTACGCAGCATCGGAGTTCCCGTTCGCACACCGGTCAGGGCCACCGTAATAAACACCACCGGAGAACGCACCATGTCTCCGCCAATGATCGCCACGCCATACTTCTCGCCAATTTCCAGCATTCCCCGGTATAACTCCTCGATGTCAGCCACCTCGGTTTCCGGAGGCAAGCCGAGAGTGATGAGAGCATAGAGGGGCAGGCCACCCATGGCGGCAATGTCGCTGATGTTGGAGGCTAGGGACTTCCAGCCCAGGTCGGGCCAGGGAGTGG